>NZ_JBDFLZ010000001.1:0-5632 GCF_047238015.1 Curtobacterium phoenicis | reverse complement strand
ACGGTGAACGGCGGTCGAACTCTTGCCCTTGCGCCCGGGGGCGTTCCGGTGGTCCACTCTGACCATGCGGTTCACGACGACGGTCCTGCAGGCACGGAAGACGGCCACCGGGCTCCCGGTCCCGCCCGAGGTCATCGAGGCGCTCGGCGCCGGGAAGCGTCCGCCGGTGGTGGTCACGCTGGACGGCGGCTACACCTACCGTTCCACGATCGGGGTCATGGGGGCGCAGTCGCTCATCCCGCTGTCGGCGGAACACCGGGAAGCCGCGGGCGTCGCAGCCGGGGACACCGTCGAGGTCACGATCGACGTCGACACCCAGCCCCGGACCGTCGACGTCCCGGACGACCTCGGTGCGGCGCTCGACGCGGCCGGGGTGCGCGCGGCGTTCGAGACGCTCTCGAACTCGCGGCAGCGCGCGCTCGTCGACCCGGTGCTCCAGGCGAAGGCGCCGGAGACGCGGGCGCGGCGTGTGGAGAAGGCGGTCGAGTCCCTGCGCGGGTAGCGGGGGGGGCGGGCGCGGGCGCGGTCGCGGCTGGTCGTTCCGGGCGTGCCTGGTCGTTCCGGGCATGCCTGGTCGTTCCGGGCATGCCTGGTCGTTCCGGGCATGCCTGGTCGTTCCGGGCGTGCCTGGTCGTTCTTTCCCGCCAGGAATGCCCGGTTCCACCAGTCACGCCAACCGCGATGGGAAAGAACGAGCGGTTGCCGGACGTCCCGGCGACGGGGCCGCAGGTGTGTCAGGCGCCGAGTTCGACCAGCACGTGCGGGATCTCCGCGACGAGCTCGCTCGCGACGTAGCCGAGCGGCCCGACCTGCACCGCCAGGCGGTCCCCCGCGGCGGCGTGCACGTACGACGACCACGCGACCGCCTGCGCCGGGTCGGCTCCCCGCGCCAGCAGCCCGACGATCGCGCCCGAGAGCACGTCTCCGCTGCCGCTCGTCCCGAGACCGCCGGATCCGGTCCCCTTGAGCCACGTCCGGCCGCCGGGGGTCGCGATCGCGTCGCCGAGGGCCACCACGGCTCCGAAGCGCTCCGCGATCTCGACGGCGTCGGCCACGGTGTCATCGCCGCAGCTGCGGCCGAGCAGTCGTTCGGCCTCCCCGGAGTTCGGCGTCATCACGAGACGCCCGCGCAGTGGTTCGAGTTCCTGTCGGAGGTCCGCCGCGACGCCCAGTGCGAAGGCGTCGAGGACCACGAGGGTGTCCGGGCCGACGGTCCGCGCGAGCGAGGCCACGAGGTCGCGCGTTCCCTCGGGCTCGTCCAGTCCGGGTCCGACGAGCACCGCGTCCGCGGACGCCGCCGCGTCAGCGATGCCCTCGCCGGCCCCGACCGCGACGTGGCCGTCGGGGTCCTCGTCGAGGGGCTCGACGCCGGACTCGGGCACGGCCACCGCGACCTGGGGTGCGACGCTCCGCGCCACCGCGAGGGTGAGCCGGCCGGCACCGACCCGGAGTGCGGCGAGCGCCGACAGGACCGCTGCGCCGGGCGTCCGTGCGGCGCCTCCGACCACGAGGACCTGCCCGCGCCCGTACTTGCCGGCGCCCGGCTCGGGGAGCGCCCAGTCGCGGAGGAAGTTCGGGGTGATGGGGTCAGCGGACACGGGCGTCGTCCTTCCGGCCGCCGTGCTCGGTGACCTCGTCGTCGTCGAGGTGGCCGACCGAGGAGAACTCCTCGAGCGACCACGGGGAACCGACGGCGTCGCGTCGGAGTCGGGTGAGGGAGGCGTTCGCGACCGTGTGGGTCCGGGCGAAGTCCATGAGCGCGGGCTCGTCGAGGTCGACGCAGACCGCGACGGTCAGCATGACCACGGCGTCGTGCGCGGCGATCACGAGTCGCTCGGGTCCGTCCAGCCGGTCGACGTCGGCCAGCACCGACCGCAGCCGGAGCATGACGTCCGCCCAGGACTCCCCGCCGGCCGGCCGGTGGTAGTACTTCCCGAGCCACTCGCGCCGCCGTTCCTCGTCGGGGTACCGGTTGCGGACGCCCTGCCGGGTGAGCAGGTCGAGCACGCCGAGTTCGCGGTCCCGCAGCCGTTCGTCGGTGCGGCGCTCGGGTTCGGCGAGCGAACCGTGCTCGAGCGCGATCGCGATGGTCTGCTGCGCGCGGCGGTACGGCGACACCCAGAGCGCGACGGGGACGTCGTCGAGCGCGCGATCGGCGAGCTCGGTGCCGAGGGCACGGGACTGCCGTTCCCCGAGCGGGCTCAGCGGGACGTCCGCGTCCCGGTGCCCGGCGTCGATGACGTCCGCTCCCTCGGCCTCGGCGCGGGCGGCGGCGACGTTCGCCTCCGATTCCCCATGGCGGACGAGCCAGATCTCCGTGACGGCCATGCGCGCCACGGTAGTGACGGCTCCCTGTGCCGCTTCACCGTCTCACGTCGCGAGCGCTCCGGACCGGGCGGAGGAGGCACGGCAGACCTGCGATGCGGAGGCGGCGGGTCAGCGTGTCGAGATCGAAGAGGTCGCGCCACTCCAGCCGGATGATCGTGCGGACGGCCGAGGCGGTGAGCAGGGCCTCGTGACGGCGCTTCTCGTCGACGACCACCTGCTCCTGCGTGCGGCCGTTCCGGTACCGCGCCTGCGTGTACTTCGCGAGGCCGTCGACCTCGATCACGACGCCCTGCTCGGGGAACCAGAAGTCGACCTCGTACCGACGGCCTGCGACGACGAACGGCTGCTGGAGGACCGGGGCGGGGAGTCCGAGTTCCCGGAACACCACTCGCGCGAGGGACTCAGCGGGGGAACCGGAGCGGGCATCCGCGAACTCGATGACGGACGTGGCGAGGACGCGGCTCCGTGCCGTCGACCCCACCGCGGCGCAGATCGCGGCGCGAGGGCAACCGCCCCGGAGTGCCGCGTCGGCGACGACGACACCGGAGCGGAAGTCGCCGGCGAGTGCGATGTCCGCGACGGTCCGCGCCAGCGTCGTCGTGTGGATGCCCCGGACCTCGATCCGATCGGCGTCGGCCACGGCGCGCGAGTGCAACACCAGCGCCGAGGTCCGTCCGCGGTACATCGACGCCGGCACCGTGGCGTGCACCGGGACGTCCCAACCGTGGAGCGCCGGCAGGCCGTGGATCGCTGCCGCTGAATCGTGCGACGCCGTTGCGCGGACTCCGATGCGACCGAGCCTGGCGTACACGCGCGTGACGTAGCGCTGTCGCGGGCCCGCAGCGTCCCATCGTGCGCCGTGCACGAAGGCGTTGGGGCCGACGCGGACGAGCCGGTCCGGGCCGTGCGCGCTGGTTCGTCGGCGCAGGGTGGTGGCATCGGCACCGGCCTCGTGCATGGCCGAAGCTCGGAGGATCGGCAGCGGTTCGTTCATGCACGGCAGACTGCCCACGCGACCCGCGCACAGCGGTGCCGTCCACGAGATCTGTGGACGGGCCTCCCGGACCGAACGTTGTGGAGGAAGAGCGTTCCTTCCCAAAGCGTCCGCGATGCCTGATCTTTCCGGGCGTACCTGGTCGGAAGTTCCGGCCAGGTACGCCCGGATCGACCACCCACGCCCGGAACGACCAGCCCAGCCCAGCCCCGCCCGACCAGCCCAGCCCAGCCCCGACCAGCCCAGCCCCGCCCAGCCCAGCCCCGCCCGACCAGCCCAGCCCCGCCCCGCCCGCGCGCGCAGCGCGGCGTCGGGGGAACGCACCCGAGCTCCCCCGACGCCGCAGCCTCTCCACCGGACCCGCTGCCTCGGGCCCGGCTCGTCCTCCGCTAGGCCCGTCGGACCCGCAGCGTGACGATCTCGAACGGGCGCAGCGTGAGCACGACCGGCTCCCCCGCGCCCCAGGACGACGACTCCACCGGCCGCTCGAGCAGGTCGACCGCGGAGACGGACGCCACGTCGAACCCGAACGACACCCCGACGTCGGACGCCCGGCCGCCGGAGGCCTCGTAGAGCCGGACCACGACGTCGCCGGAGCGGTCCTCCGCGAGCTTGACGGCCTCGACGAACACCTGCGCGGACGACACCGTCACGAGCGGATCGACCACGGCGGACCCCGGTACCGATCGCACCGGCAGGTTCAGCCGGTAGCCGGAGTCCGCGGCGTCGAGCGCGGTCGCCCCGACCCGCAGCACCGTGCGGAACACGTGGTGCCCCTGGTCGGCGTCCGGGTCCGGGAACGTCGGCGCGCGCAGCAGCGACTCCCGCACGAGGGTCGTGGTGCCGCCGTCGGCACGGGTCGACCGGGTGATGTCGTGCCCGTAGGTCGAGTCGTTCGCGACCGCGACCCCGAACCCGGCCTCGGCGACGTGCACCCACCGGTGGGCGCTCGTCTCGAAGCGGGCCGAGTCCCAGGAGGTGTTCTGGTGGGTCGGCCGGTCGATGTGCCCGAACTGGATCTCGCTCGAGGCGACGGATGCCCGCACGTCGAGCGGGAACGCCAGCTTCAGGAGCTTCTGGTGCTCGTGCCAGTCGACCTCGGTCTCGATGCGCAACTCGGGGGCGTCCTCGACGGCGGAGTAGCGCGTCGTGATCGTGGACGAACCGAACGACCGCTGCACGACCACGGTGTCGCCGTCGACGGCGACGTCCGAGGCGTCGAGCACGGTGCCGTTCCGCTGGTAGGCGCGGTCGATGTCCCAGGCCTCCCACTGGTTCGGGGTGTCACGGAACACGGTGTACGCCGCGCCGGCGGAACCCGGAGCGATCGCGTCGCGGCCGGTGGCGTTCGCCACGAGTGACACGACGTGGCCGGCCGCGTCGATGGTCGCGGTGACGACGCCGGTGTCGAACACGAGGTGGTCGCCGTGTCGGACGGGAGGGACGGCTCGCTCCCCGTCGGTCGGCAAACCCCCCAGGGCGGTCACCCCGCCCGCCGCCACGGGCGAGGCGTTGAACCGGACGAGGTGCCCGCCGGGGGCCCCGTCGACCTCGGCCCCGTGCCCGGGGGCGTCGAGCAGCCCCGTTCCGTGACCGTCGACCGCGGAGGACGAGGCCCCGACCCCGGCGGAGGAGGCCCCGACCCCGGCGAGCGCTCCGGCCCCGCCGTTCGCGAGCGCGGTGGTCGCCGTGCCGATGAGCCCCTCGAGGACCTCGGCGACCCTGGCGTAGTTCTCCTCCGCGACCTCGTAGACCCAGGCGATCGACGAGCCGGGCAGGATGTCGTGGAACTGCTGGAGCAGGACGGTGTGCCAGGCCTCCTCGAGTTCCTCGTACGGGTAGTCGAGACCGTGCCGGACGGCGGCCGTGGCGGCCCAGAGCTCGGCCTCGCGGAGCAGGTGCTCCGAGCGGCGGTTGCCCTGCTTCGTCCGGATCTGGGACGTGTAGGTACCGCGGTGGAACTCGAGGTACATCTCCCCCGACCACACGGCGGGTTCGGGGAGGACGCGCTCGAGCTCCCCGAAGACGTCGGCGGGGGTGCCGAGCGTCACCCGCGGCGAGCCGTCGAGGTCGTGCTGGCGTCGGGCTGCCGCGACCATCTCGCGGGTGGGGCCGCCACCGCCGTCACCGAAGCCGTAGAGCAGCATCGAGGTGTTCGCGACGCCGCGCTCCTTGTTCTGCCGTTCGCCGCGGTGCAGGTCGGCGGGCGACACGTCCGAGTTGTACGTGTCGGCCGGGGGCAGGTGGGTGAGGACACGCGAGCCGTCGATGCCCTCCCAGTGGAAGGAGGTGTGCGGGATGACGTTCGTC